>NZ_JAAQWV010000038.1:0-803 GCF_012985715.1 Pseudomonas sp. WS 5051 | reverse complement strand
TGAGTTCCCTAAAGGGCCGTCGAAGACTACGACGTTGATAGGTTGGGTGTGTAAGCGCTGTGAGGCGTTGAGCTAACCAATACTAATTGCCCGTGAGGCTTGACCATATAACACCCAAGCAATTTGCTTAGAGCAAGTTGCGGTGTGTGAAGACGATACAGACCGAAAGTTTGCGGTTCACAAAACACCATATCTATTACATACCCATTCGCTGGAGCGTAAACCGAAAGGTAAACGACCTGGCTACCGAATTTCTTGACGACCATAGAGCATTGGAACCACCTGATCCCATCCCGAACTCAGTAGTGAAACGATGCATCGCCGATGGTAGTGTGGGGTTTCCCCATGTGAGAGTAGGTCATCGTCAAGATTAAATTCCAAAAACCCTGTCTGCTCGCGCAGACAGGGTTTTTGTTTTTGTATAAGTACAAGCTTTGTAAAAAGCTCGTATGGTTAATCAGGCCATTTGCCTGGCTAACCACTCGATTATCTCAATCGAAAGAAGCTGGAAATAAAGCGTTGACAGCAGTGTGTAACACTGTAGAATTCGCCTCCCGCTAACGAGAGATCGAAAGCGCAAGTGGTTGATGTTACAGAGGAAACTTTGAAAGCATCTTAAAATAACCGCTTGACAGCAACAGAGGCTGCTGTAGAATGCGCGCCTCGGTACAGCGAAAGCTGACCAACCGCTCTTTAACAATTGAATCAAGCAATTCGTGTGGGTGCTTGTGGAGTCAGACTGATAGTCAACAAGATTATCAGCATCACAAGTTACTCCGCGAGAAATCAAAGATGTAACCAAC
>NZ_JAAQWV010000037.1:0-925 GCF_012985715.1 Pseudomonas sp. WS 5051 | reverse complement strand
TAGGCTCTGTACGTAAAGTATTGTCGCAAGCACCGCATAGCGCAGGCCAATGAGACCATCGCCGCAAAACTTGTTGCGAGCTTGTCGAAGCGCGTCACGATGCGACGGTTCTCCTTCAGCCAGCCAAACATGCGTTCGATGATGTTGCGCTGCCGATATTTGGGGCGATCAAAAAGTCGAGGCAATCCTGGCTTGGTTTTGCGCTTCATGCTTCGCAACGGAATGACTGGCTGCATGCGATAACGATCACAATACTGGCGCAGCGCTTCAGCGTCGTAACCCTTGTCAGCCAGCAACCAGCGGCAACGCTTGCGTGGGCGACCGCGCAGGCTGGGTATGCAAGCCTGATCGAGTAGCGGTTGGGCATAGGCTATATCGCTGGCTTGTCCGCCTGACAACAGGAAACGCAGAGGCACACCATTGGCGTCGCACAGCATGTGAATCTTGGTCGTCAGGCCACCCCGGCTGCGCCCGAGCGCGTGGTCTTGCGGTTCTTCAAATCCCCTTTTTTCCCGGCACCTGATGAGGCCCGGGTTGCTCGTACGGCAGTGGAGTCGATCATCCATGTTTCCAAGTCAATCAAACCCTGCTCATTCAATCGGATATGAAGACGCTTGAGCATCTGATCAAAAGCTCCGCAATCACGCCATCCCCGGAACCGTTGATAGATCGTTGACCAAGGGCCGAATCGTTCGGGCATGTCTCGCCAGGCTGCGCCAGAGCAAAGCACCCAGAGAATACCGTTTAGCATCAGGCGATCATCGGCCCGAGGGCGCCCGGTGCGCTGATTTTTGGTGAAGATATCTGCAACCAGATCCCAGGCTGCGTCGGGGAGTTCATACCGCTTTGCCATCTTGGCCTCCTGGCTTTAATGGCGGTGTATTTTACAGAAAATCGTATTTCTTGGGTTTACGTACAGAGCCTA
>NZ_JAAQWV010000036.1:0-1022 GCF_012985715.1 Pseudomonas sp. WS 5051 | reverse complement strand
GTGGCTGGCTGAAGGAGAACCGTCGCATCGTGACGCGCTTCGACAAGCTCGCAACAAGTTTTGCGGCGATGGTCTCATTGGCCTGCGCTATGCGGTGCTTGCGACAATACTTTACGTACAGAGCCTAGGTAACATGCATCACTCCCTTTTTG
Organism: Pseudomonas sp. WS 5051; assembly: GCF_012985715.1. NCBI lineage: Bacteria > Pseudomonadati > Pseudomonadota > Gammaproteobacteria > Pseudomonadales > Pseudomonadaceae > Pseudomonas > Pseudomonas sp. WS 5051. Next base: position 870 of record NZ_JAAQWV010000036.1, on the reverse strand, counting down.
AGAGGAGCATACTAAAGCACTCAAAGTAACTTCTACTAGTAACTTTTAGTACTGGCCACTACGAATGCCATCATCTGTTTATACCTTTACAGAATACAATCCTCGTTGCAGCAAGTAGTCCGCAAACTGCGTCGCACTGGGCCGATCAGGCGCCGCAGGCAATAACCGCTTGCTGGTGTTCGGGATCGTTGCGTACTCGCGTGTCACGGCCCCCTCGACACGCTCCAATGTCACGGCCCCTTTGCGTTTGTCGATTGGGTCAATATCGTCGGCGTGAATTTCGGCCGCCAAGGCCATCTGCCCGTACTGGATACGCGCAGGCAAATAGTTGGCGGCTTTGTTCTCGCCATCCAGATGCACTTCCCGGCGTGGCCAGGACAAAGCCTGTTCGCTGCTGGTCTTGCGCCCCTTCCAGGTCATGCCATCCATCACCAAAGCCGCGCGACCAAACACTATCAGGACGGGCACACAGAGAAAGGTATCGAGTACCTGGAGGTGGGGGCTGATTTGGCGTTTTGAGGTGGGGGTTTTGCAAATCGCAGACAACAAAAAAGGGCCCACCTTTCGGTGAGCCCTTCTAGACCGCCCAGCAGAGCGGATTTTGTTTGGTAGGCGCGATTGGACTCGAACCAACGACCCCCACCATGTCAAGAGCCACCATGCTAAGCGCTAGGCCACACGGCATAAGGTCTTAAGGGAACGCCCATTCACATTATGAGGCGTCAAGCATGGCTAACATTCGTTCTGTAGTGGTCAACTCATCCCGGACACGGTTTTGAGTTTTTCTTCCGTTTTCGCTGGGGCCAATCCATCGTTAAATTGATGAGGTCGGATCCAGTTGTAGTGATGCATCCGGTACTGGATAATATC
>NZ_JAAQWV010000035.1:0-1095 GCF_012985715.1 Pseudomonas sp. WS 5051 | reverse complement strand
GCTCAGGAACAGCTGCGTACCGCGCTGGCGCTGGGTGCTGATCGCGCCATTCTGGTCGAGTCCGCCGAAGACCTGACCTCGCTGGCCGTGGCCAAGCTGCTCAAGGCCGTTGTCGACAAGGAACAGCCACAGCTGGTGATCCTGGGTAAACAAGCCATCGACAGCGACAACAACCAGACTGGCCAGATGCTGGCTGCGTTGACCGGTTTCGGTCAGGGCACGTTCGCGTCCAAGGTTGAAGTGGCAGGTGACAAGGTTGCCGTGACCCGTGAAGTAGACGGCGGCGCGCAAACCGTTTCGCTGAGCTTGCCGGCGATCATCACCACCGACCTGCGTTTGAACGAGCCGCGTTATGCGTCCCTGCCAAACATCATGAAAGCCAAGAAAAAGCCGCTTGAAGTACTGACGCCAGACGCGTTGGGTGTTTCGACTGCTTCGACCAACAAGACCCTGAAAGTGGAAGCCCCGGCTGCACGCAGCGCGGGTATCAAGGTCAAGTCGGTGGCTGAACTGGTCGAGAAACTGAAAAACGAAGCGAAGGTAATCTAATCATGACTATCTTGGTAATCGCAGAACACGACGGCAAGGCACTGGCTCCGGCCACGCTGAACACCGTTGCCGCTGCCGCCAAAATCGGTGGCGACATCCACGTTCTGGTTGCAGGCCAGGGCATTGGCGCTGTAGCCGAAGCAGCTGCGCAGATCGCTGGTGTGGCCAAAGTTCTGGTTGCTGATAACGCGGCCTACGCCCATCAGTTGCCTGAAAACGTTGCGCCATTGGTTGCAGAGCTGGGCGCTGGCTACAGCCATATCCTGGCTGCAGCTACTTCCAACGGCAAAAACATCCTGCCGCGCGTTGCTGCGCAACTGGACGTTGATCAGATCTCCGAGATCATTTCGGTGGTTAGCGCCGACACCTTCACTCGTCCGATTTACGCCGGTAACGCCATTGCCACCGTACAGTCCACTGCGCCGGTCAAAGTGATCACCGTACGCGCCACCGGTTTCGACCCGGTTGCTGCGCAAGGTGGTTCGGCAGCGGTTGAAGCGGTTGCAGCGGTTCACGATGCAGGCACTTCGTCGTTTGTTGGCGAAG
>NZ_JAAQWV010000034.1:0-1231 GCF_012985715.1 Pseudomonas sp. WS 5051 | reverse complement strand
TGAATCGCCCCTAGTTTCGTAGACACCTCCAAGCCTTAAAATGAGGCCCATTAGGAGGTGCCATGAGCAACCAGCGATATCCCGAAGAATTCAAAATCCAGGCGGTCAAACAAGTGACCGAAAAGAAGCTTCCTGTCTCGGAGGTGGCTGCACGATTGGGTGTGTCCGTGCACAGCCTTTATGCCTGGGTTAAGCGCTACACCAAGCCCCAGGAACAGCGCGTTGAGGAGGATGATCAGAGCGCTGAGGTTCGTCGTCTACGGGCCGAGCTGAAACGGGTGACGGAGGAGCGAGACATCTTAAAAAAGGCCGCCGCGTACTTTGCCAAGGAGTGCGGCTGAAGTACGCCTTTATTAAGCAGCAAGCGGGTCATTACGCGATTCGACGGCTTTGCCTGACGCTCAAGGTTCATCCCAGCGGCTACTACGCGTGGCTATCAGAACCAAAATCTGCGCGAGCCAAGGACGATCAGCGACTGCTTGGACTGATCAAACACTCCTGGTTGGAAAGCGGTGGTGTTTATGGCTATCGCAAGATCCATGATGACCTGCGAGAGGTTGGTGAGAGCTGTGGCCGTCACCGGGTAGCTAGGTTGATGCGCCTTGAAGGTTTACGTTCTCAGACTGGGTATCGACGGAGGCCGGGAAAATATGGCGGTAAACCAGCCGTTGCCTCACCGAACTTACTGAAGCGCCAATTCGATGTCAGAGAACCCAACAAAGTCTGGGTCACAGACATTACCTACATCCGAACATATGAAGGCTGGCTGTATTTGGCCGTGGTGCTCGATCTGTTTTCACGCCAGATCATTGGTTGGTCAATGAAGTCGCAGATGACCAGCGACGTAGCCATTGATGCACTGCTGATGGCGGTTTGGAGACGTAAGCCGAAGCAAGAGGTGATGATCCACTCGGATCAAGGCAGTCAGTACAGCAGCTCAGACTGGCGAAGCTTCTTGAAAGCTAACAACCTGGTAGCCAGCATGAGTCGTCGAGGTAACTGCCACGACAACGCTGTAGCGGAGAGCTTTTTCCAGCTGCTAAAGCGGGAGCGGATCAAGCGTAAAATCTACACTACACGCCAGGATGCTCGGGATGATGTGTTCGATTACATCGAGATGTTTTACAACCCAAAACGACGCCACAGTTTCAACAATCAGCTGTCACCGGTAGAGTTTGAAAAGCGTTACGCAGCGAGCCTGGAGAGTGTCTAGGAAACCCGGGGCGATTCA
>NZ_JAAQWV010000033.1:0-1237 GCF_012985715.1 Pseudomonas sp. WS 5051 | reverse complement strand
TCTGTAGTGGTCAACTCATCCCGGACACGGTTTTGAGTTTTTCTTCCGTTTTCGCTGGGGCCAATCCATCGTTAAATTGATGAGGTCGGATCCAGTTGTAGTGATGCATCAGGTACTGGCTAATATCTCTCTGAGCCTGGTGGCCGGTCATGTAGCCAGTGGTTGGTATCCACTCTGTTTTCAAGCTGCGAAAAACCCGCTCCATCGGCGCATTATCCCAGCAGTTTCCTCGGCGGCTCATACTCTGACGCATGCGATAACGCCACAGCCGCTGGCGAAAGTTGCGGCTGCCATATTGGGATCCCTGGTCTGAGTGAAATAGCAAGCCTTGCGGCTTGCCACGCTGCTCGTAAGCCACATCCAACGCCTTGATCACCAAGTCTGCATCCGGCTTTTCTGATAACGCCCAGCCCACCACTCGGCGAGCGTAAAGATCCATGACAACCGCAAGGTAGTGCCATTTCCCCTGTGCCCAGATGTAGGTGATGTCGCCGCACCAGACCTGGTTGGGCGCTTCGACATCAAATTCTCGGTTCAATATATTTGGGATATCCGGCCGCTCGACTGTCGCCTTTTTATAGGCGTGTGATCCTGGCTGCTTGCTGACCAACTCCAGCTCACGCATCAGCCTGCGTACCTTAAACCGTCCAATTTGCTCACCTTCTTCTTGCATCATCAACGTGATGCTTCGACTGCCGGGAGCACTTCGGCCCTGGGTGAACAACTCGCTCACTCGGCTACGCAGCCTGAGCCGCTCAACATCTGGTGTTCGCCGCCTTAGACGATGCGCGTAGTACCCCGAACGAGCGACCTCAAACGCCTCGCACAAGCAGTCAACAGGCTCATGGACGCTTAGCTGATTGATCAGCGCGTACGCTCGAGATCTTCCGACATCAAGAGCGCGGTAGCCTTTTTTAATATTGATTTCTCGCGCTCGAGGCGAGCAATCCGAGCTTCCAACTCCTGGATTTTTTGCTGCTCTGGTGTCAGGGCCTTGCTCTGGGGCGTGACGCCGGTGCGCTCTTGCTGAAGCTGGTCGACCCAGCGGCGCAGCGCCGACTCACCAACACTCAGTGAACGACTGGCTTCGATGAAGCTGTAGTTTTGCTTGAGCACGAGGTCGGCAGCCTCGCGTTTGAATTCAGCGGAAAAGGTACGGCGTTGTTTGGTCATCTGACACCTCGATCTGGCGAGTATTCTCGCCTAAAAGGGTGTCCGGTTTCATTAGACCACTACA
>NZ_JAAQWV010000032.1:0-1269 GCF_012985715.1 Pseudomonas sp. WS 5051 | reverse complement strand
GCTGCTTGTATGTTTTCCCGGTGCCCAAGAAAATGCCGGGGCGTGTACAAAAAGCGTTTCGGGGAGGCCGATAGCTGCTTAAGGCAGGATTTGCTCCTGACCTTGTCTGTAGAGAGGCCCCCCGCCTCATTGCCTACCACGAAGAGTAACCAGAAGCCGACAAGTCGGACTTCGTATTACAAGGTTGTGATGGCATGAAGTGCGAGGTCGGGGAACCGGAAGCATTCTACTTTTTTTCGTTGAGGTGGAACACATGGCTCTCGTCGTTGGTGTAGATATTGGCTCTCGAACTGCGCCTATGGCGTGGCGTAAAGATGGAAACGTCGTTGGAAACTGGACCATCGAACAGAGCGCCAAAGGCCACTCATTGGCGGTGAAAAAGTTGCTCAGCCTGAAGCCGGAGCTGATCGTCATGGAGGCCACCGGCGTCTATTACCTGGACTTGGCCGTCAAGCTGACCAACGCCGGCTTACCCGTGGCGGTGATCAACCCGAAAAGTGCACATAACTTTGCCAAGATCATGCTGGCTAACAGCAAAACCGACAAAATCGATGCTCAATTGCTGGCCGAGTATGCCGAGCGTATGACGCCGCGGGTATGGACTGCGCCAACCGCGCAAATGCTGGAACTGCGTGCCTTGGGACGACATTTGAACCGCCTGACCGGCCGCCGCACGCAGGCCAAAAATGAGTTGCACGCACTCAAGGCAACCGAAAGTACGTCGTCGATGCTGATCGAGGACGAAGAGGATGCCATCGACGCCTTGGACAAGCGCATTGAGCGCTTCCGCAAGGCCGCACTTGAACTGATTCTCGAAAGCCCGAACCTGAGCAGAAGCTACAAATGCATGATTGCAGGGCCTGGCATCGGAGAGGCTTCGGCTATTGCGATGCTGGCCGAGTTGGTGACCTTGCCGTCGACGTTGAAATCGAACCAGGTGAGCCGCTATGCAGGATTGGACGTGCGTCTGACGCAGTCAGGAACGAGTTTGAACAAGCCTGGCCGGATGAGTAAGGCCGGGAATGCCTACTTGCGCGCGGCGACGTTCATGCCCGCATTGAGCGCGCTGCGTTGTGACCCCATTGTTAAGGCGTTCTATGAAGGACTGGTCGGCCGAGGTAAGAAGAAGATGCAGGCAATTGGGGCAATCATGCGCAAATATCTGACAGGTATTTGGGCATGCATCCGCAGCGGTGAGCCTTTTGATACGGCCAAGCTTTTCGATGAAAAACACCTATCGAAAGCTTGACCTGCAACAGAGTATCTACA
>NZ_JAAQWV010000030.1:0-2365 GCF_012985715.1 Pseudomonas sp. WS 5051 | reverse complement strand
GTAAGCGTCCAGCCCTACCACCTGTAACCCATTCGACTCGGTCGGCATCCTGTGCTCTTTTCGTCGGGAGAGTTACATGGAACCAATGTCAGTGCGGCGCGAGTTATGGATCGCACATGTTCAAGCCTGGCGTAGTAGCGGATTGACGCAGGTTGCTTACTGTCAGCAGCATGAGCTCAGTTCCAAGAGGCTGGCCTATTGGATTAAACGCGGCAACCCAAACCCGGCAGAGTTGCCGCTGACGTTGGTGCCGGTGACGCTGAGGCATTCGCCCGCTACTGTGCAACTATTGTTGCGCCATGCCAGCGGCTGGTCGTTGGCGTTGCCGTCCTCTGTCGAGCCTGCGTGGTTGGCCGAGTTGCTGCGGGGGATGGTCTGATGCCTGGCTTTTCGTTTGCGCCAACTCAGGTTTGGCTGGTGATCGAACCGGTCGATATGCGCTTGGGGATCGATGGGCTTTCGGCGCGCATTCAGCTGTCGCTGGGACGCTCACCTTGCGATGGCACGGCCTACGCTTTTCGCAATCGACGTGGCACGCGGATCAAGTTGTTGCAGTGGGACGGCACGGGCGTCTGGCTGAGTCAGCGGCGTTTGCATCGCGGCAGTTTCGTGTGGCCGAGTGCCGGCGAACGGCTGTTTACCTTGAGCCAAGATCAATGGCAATGGCTGATAACCGGGGTCGATTGGCAGCGACTGGAGGCTCGGCCAATGAGTCATTTACAGGTGTAAAAACGTGCGCTGAAAGCCAGTATTTTCGGGCCTTCCAGACTTTTTTCGGTTAAAATCCACGCATGGATCTAACCGCCGAACTCGCCTCTTTAAACCTCGACTGCGTCCAGCAGGAAGGCGTCGTTGCGGTCGTTTTGCCGCTGCAACTGCAAGCAGCGCAAGTCGAGAGTTTGCACGCAAAGTTCAAACTCGCAGAGATGAAAATCCAAGCGTTGACCCTTGAACTGGCGCACCTCAAGCGCATTCGTTTTGGAGTCAAAAACGAAGCCCTGTCGCCGGAACAGCGTGATCTATTTCGCGAGACACTCGAGATTGATAGCGCCGCCATTGAGGCCGAAACCGAGCAGCAACTGCCTGCGCTGCGTGCCCAGCGTCAGCGTGCCGGTCGGCAACCGCTGCCGGAGCATCTGCCGCGCATCGACCATCGTCACGAGCCAGAAAGCTGCACCTGTGGTGAGTGCGGCGGCGCGCTGGTCAAGATCGGTGAAGACATCAGCGAGCAGTTGGACGTTACACCTGCAACGTTTTTCGTGCACCGACACATCCGTCCGCAATACGCCTGCCGGCCGTGCGAACGCATCGTCGCCGCGCCGATCCCAGCGGCCGTGATTGATGGCGGCATGGCGGCTGCCGGTTTGATCGCGTGGGTGCTGATCAGCAAATACGTCGATCACCTGCCGCTCTATCGCATCGAACAAATCGCCGCGCGAGCCGGTGTAACGCTCGCGCGCTCGACCTTGGCTGACTGGGTCGGCCGCTACGGCGTCGCGCTGCAACCACTGGCAGATCGATTAAGCGAGCTGTTAAGGCAGCGATGTTTGCTGCATGCCGATGAAACACCGGTGCAACAGCTCGATCCCGGCCAGGGCAAAACCAAGCGCGCCTACCTTTGGGCCTATCGCAGCGGCGACCTTGATGACGGTCCACAAATTGCTGTGTTCGATTATCAAGCTGGGCGCAGCGGTGCGCATGCGCGCGCCTTTCTGCAAGACTGGAAAGGCCATCTGGTGGTCGATGACTATGCCGGCTACAAAGCGCTGTTCACCACTGGCGTCACTGAAGTCGGCTGCATGGCCCATGCCCGGCGCAAGTTTTTCGAGCTGCACAAGGCCAATCAAAGCCCGGTGGCGGGCGAAGCCTTGCAGCGCATTAGCGAGTTGTACGAGATCGAAGCGCGCGGTCGCGATGCTGCCAACGCCGAGCGACAAGCCCTGCGCGAACGCGAGGCGCTACCCAAGCTACAGGCCATGCAGGCGTGGCTGCAAAGCACGCGAGACACCATCGCCGATGGCGGCGGCCTGGCTCGTGCCATGGACTACAGCCTGAAACGCTGGCCGGCGCTGTCGCGCTACGCCCAGAGCGCGATCTTGCCGATCGACAACAACCCGGTCGAGAACGTCATCCGGCCGATTGCTTTGGGCAAAAAGAACTGGTTATTTACCGGTTCAGAGCGCGCCGGCCACCGTGCCGCCGCGATCCAGAGCCTGCTGGCAACCGCCAAACTGAACGACCTCGAACCCGCCGCCTGGCTCAAAGCCACACTGGAAAAACTCCCCGCCTGGCCCAATAGCCGGATCGATGAGCTACTACCGCTGGGTCCACAGCCCGAGTAAAGGTGGGGCGGCTGGACGCTTAC